>JADZAS010000012.1 GCA_020852515.1 Phycisphaerales bacterium | reverse complement strand
GAACATCGACACGGACACCTACCAGACCGTCACCATCCCCGGTGGCGCGAACGTGACCGGTCGCTTCTTCATCGGTGCGTGGATCCAGCACGGCCCCGGCCAGTACGTCGCCCCGATGGACCAGAACAGCAGCCCGCAGGCCAACCGCGCGTACGTTTTCGGCAACTACAACGGCTACGGCGGATCGTTCAACCCGAACAACCCCGGCGACACGGCCAACAACATCATCTATGAGATGAGCAGCATCGGCCTTCCGACCGACTTCTGCGTGCGCGCTTCTCGCGGCGCCGCCGGCTTCACCTGCACGATCACCGGCACCTGCCCCGGCACCGTCCGCCTCGCGTGGGCTGGCGCTCCTGCCAACAAGCAGATGGCCATCGTGTTCGCCCGCAACACGGGTAGCTACACGATCTCCACGGGCCCCTGCGCCGGCACGCAGCTCGGCCTCGGCACCAACCAGCTCCAGCTTTACAACACCATCAGCACCGGCAACGGCGCTGGTGCGGTCAACGCCAACGCCAGCAGCGGCGCTTGCGGCGGCTACGTTCAGCTCGTTGCAGTGGACACCCCCTGCAAGAAGAGCAACGTCGCTCAGGTTCCGTAATCAGACTCGTCTGATCGGATCGAACGATCTCGGCTGAGATCACCCGCCTCACCCCCGCAAGGGGGTGAGGTTCTTTTTGCACCGATCTCGTTTGCATCGGCTCTCATCCCTGCCGACTACGATCGGACGCCATGTTCGGCCAGCAATCACGCATCGACCGGCAGATCGACGAGGCCACCGCGCTGCTCGCACGCGGCGGGCTGGTCGCCTTCGCGACGGAAACCGTCTACGGCCTCGGCGCCGACGCGACCAATCCGCTCGCCGTGGCTCGCATTTTCGAGGTGAAGGCTCGACCTCGCTTCGATCCGCTCATTGTGCACGTCCGCTCGGCGGAGCAGGCGGCCCGTTGCGCTGCGACGTGGCCCGACGCCGCAGCGCAACTCGCGAGACGATTCTGGCCCGGGCCGCTGACGCTGGTGCTCCCGCGTCGGCCGGGTGTGATTCCAGACATCGTCACTGCCGGGCTGCCCACGGTCGCGCTGCGCGTGCCCGATCACCCGCTGGCCTTGGCTCTGCTCGAGCGAGCGGGGGTGCCCGTCGCGGCGCCCAGCGCCAATCGCTTCGGGGCCGTGAGCCCGACAACCGCCGACCACGTCCGCGAATCGCTCGGCGATGATGTGGACATGGTGCTCGATGGTGGCCCCTGCCGCGCCGGCGTCGAATCGACGATCATTTCCCTCGCCAGCGATGCGCCAATGTTGCTTCGGCCCGGCGCGCTCGCTCTGGAAGACATCGAGGCGATAGTCGGCCCGATTGCGCTGCCGCAGCCGGCTGGCGCAGACTCAGCGCCACTCGCGCCGGGCATGCTGGCGCGTCATTACGCCACGCGGACGCCGATCGTGTTCTCCGATGCCGTGCCGACGGGCCTGGTTCGCGGTCGCTGCGGCCGACTCTCCTTCACCGGCGCTGACGACAAAACGGCCTACGGGGCCTTGGAGGTTCTCTCCCCAAGCGGCGACCTGCGTGAGGCGGCTGCGGGCCTGTTTGCCGCGATGCGCCGCCTCGACGCGCTCGGCTTCGATGCGATCATCGCCGATCATTTCCCGCACATGGGCCTCGGCCGCGCCATCAACGATCGACTCACCCGCGCATCGGTCCGATAGACAGCCGAGCCGATCGACAATCGGGAACATTCGGCCCCGCCTCCGGAGTTAGACGGACGCCATGAAAAACCGAAGCGCCTTCACCATCGTCGAGCTGCTCGTGGTCATCAGCATCATCGGCCTGCTCATAGCCCTGCTGCTGCCGGCCCTGGCCCGCGGGCGGGCGGCGTCGCGAAGCAGCGTCTGCGCTTCGCGCATGCACCAGGTTGGCCTCGGCTGGCTCATTTACGCGACCGACAACTACGGCGTCGCCGTGCCCGGCCAGGCCGGCCGATATGCGGATGAATCGCGCAACGTCTACTGGGTCGGCAACGGATCTCAGTACCGGCCGCGCTGGTTCGCGCAGATGGGAGCGTCGGCGGGCTTCTACGCCTTCACCGAGCCCAGTCCCGACCCGGCTCATGAGCACACGATGACCGTCACCAACGACGTGTTCCTGTGCCCGCAGGTGCCGACCTGGACCAATACGCGCAACTACCCCTACGGCTACAACTACCAATTCCTCGGCAACTCGCGCTTCAAGGGCGACGACGAGTCGCGCGGCTCGATCAACCACCCGGTGCAGATGTCGCGCATCGCCTTTGCGCAGACGGTCATGGCCGCCGACTGCCTCGGCACCGCCGCCGGCAAGCCCGAAGCGCTGCGCACCGACAATCGGCCCGACGGCAGCCGCGACCCGGGCGGGTTCGCGCGCGGCGGGCACGGCTACGCGCTCGATCCGCCTCGCCTCACCGCCACGAGCGACTTTGCCGACACGCGCCTGTCGTCCAAAGAGCACCGTTCCGGCCCCGACGAGCGCCACCTCGGCAAGGCCAACGTCTCTTTCTGTGACGGCCACGTCAAGACACTGACCGCCGCCGAGATGGGCTATCTCAAGAACGCCGACGGCTCGATCGCATTCACCGGCGAGGGCGCGACGAACAAACTCTTCTCCGGCACAGCCCGCAACGACGATCCGCCCGATGTCAACTGAGGCTCGATGCGTCTACTGGTTAAACTTCACGCGGATGAAGCGCGGGCGGTAGGCCGCCGAGTTCTCGAAGTGGTACCAGAAGTCGAGGTTGTTGACGTTGTAGCTGATGAGCAGTTCGCCCGGCTTTGAGAGGTGCGGGTGCGCCTTGGCGTTGTACACGAACGCGTCAGGCATCTGATTCACCTCATCGCAGTGCCAGAGGTGAATGCCCTGCCCGAATGGGCCCACCGGCGAGTCGCCGATCTTGCACGACACCCACGGGCCAAGCGTGTCTTCCTGGTACACCAGGATGTACTTGCCGTTTGGCAGCGGCGACACGCTGCACTCCGATGAGACTCGACCGGTCAGCGTCGCGGCCTGATCAACATCAGCGCTCCACGTCGCCCCGTCCCAGTAGCGCCAGGCGGTGAAATCTTCGAACTGCTCGGGAAGGACGCGCGCGACGAGGAGCTTCTTGATGAGTTGATCGTTCTGAATGCCGTAGATGTAGACGTACCCATCGGGATTGGGCGCGCCTGCCCCTTCGGTGTTCATCATGATCGACGTGCCGAAAACGATCTCTCCCCGTCCGCCGCTGGGCTCCTTGATGTACGCCGGGCAATCGACCTGCGCGAGATTTTCGTAGGGGTTGGGCACGTCGAGCGGCATCGTGAGCAGCGCCAGGCCCGTGCCTTCGAAGCCGAATGCTCCGCCGCCTCCGTTGCTGCGGATGCGGTAAGCGAAGATATGCACTTTACCGTTGATCGCAGCGCCATCGCCGAGCCAGTACCACTCCCCGGGCTCGGAATTGGGCGTGTCAGGCTTGAAGAGCGCATCGGGATTGCCCTCGCTGTTGCGGCCCCAGAAGAAGGCGATCCTGGACGGATCAGCCTCTGGACCCTTCAGGAGCGCCATGGTGTTGTTGACCAGCACCGTGCCGCTCTGCCGCCGGTTGTTTTCATCAACGCGGCCGATGAAAGTGTCGCTGAAGACAAATGCCGTGCGCCGATTCGGCCGCGCGCTGTACATCTCGCCCCCGTCGAGCGGGATCGAATAAATGCCATCCGCTCCGGTCCAGCCGTTGTGCCGGTCGAAAAGACTGGTCCAGTCAGTCGCCGCCTCCGCCGTGAAGTTCTGCGCGAGCGCTGCAGTCCCCGAAAGCGTGCAGAAGACAGCGAGGGTCGAAGCGATCAGTTTGCTGCTGTGCATGGTGGTTCCTGTTCAAATGGCTCAGAGAAAGCGGCCGACTGAGGCGAGCACCTCACTCGAGGCGCAGGCGCACGAAGCGCGGCCGATAGATGTCCGCCTCGCGGAAGTGTCTCCAGAAGTCGCCGACGCAATTGACATTGTAACTCACGAGCAACTCGCCCGGAGCGGAAAGATGCGGATGCGCGCGGGCGCCGTACACGAGCAGCTCGGGGTCGAGATCCGGCTCGGGGCAGCGGTACACCTTGTGCCATGGCGAGAACGGCCCGGTGGGCGTATCGGCCGTGCGGACGACGAGGTTGGGAGTAAACCCGAAGTGCAGATACACCATGAGCAGCCGGCCATCGGGCATGGGCACGATGCTCGCGCCGCCGGCCGAAGCGTTGAAGAGCACGCCGGTGCGGTCGATGTCCTCCTGCCACTGCGCGCCATCCCAGAATCGCCACGCCAAGGGATCCTCGATCTCCTCCGGCCGGATGCGCGCCACGACGAGTTTCTTATCGATGAAATCGTGCTGGCCGCCGTAGACGTAGAGGTAGCCATCCGGGTGCGGCGCACCGCTCTGCTCAGTGCTGGCGAAGATGCCGCTGCCGAAGTAGATGTGCCCGCGGCCGTCGCCGGGGATGTGGTAGATCGGCAGTTCAAGTTGCGTGGCATCGAGCAGCGGATTGGGCGAATCGAGCGGCAGCGTGACCAGCGAGACGCCCACGCTCATCCACGCCCCCTGCGGATCGCGCCGCAGCAGCAGCATGAACAGGCGAGCCTGGCGGTCGTGCACGAAACCGTCCATGACCCAGTACCAGTCCCCCTCCTGCGAGTTTGGAGTGTTGGGGATGATCAGCGCCGCCGGACCGCCCTGGCCATCGTCGCCCCAGTAGAAGTCAATGCGATCTTCGCGCGGCTGACGGCCGTGAATGATCGCGGCGGTGTTGTTGACCAGTTTCGTGCCTGAAAGGCGCTCGCCCTGTTCGTTGACCTCGCCGATGAATGTGTCGCTGAAGAGAAACAGGGTGTCACCCGCAGGGCCGCCGAACCAGTTGCGGCCCGAAAGCGGCACGCTGTAGGTGCCGTCCGCCCCGGTCCAGCCGGAGGTCCGGTTGAACAGGGCTGTCCAGTCTTCCGCCGGCTCGGCGGTGATGCGCTGTGCGGCCGCGGATCGGCCCAGAGTGAGCAGCGAGGCGATCAGACAAGCGGCGCGAGCGATGGATTGGATCTTCATTCCCTGTCTTCCCCCTCTTCGCCCCAAAGCGATTCACATCGGCGAATGCAGATGCGGTCTGGCAGACCCGTGCCCGGTCGGGAACCATACGATCATGCAGCCGCGGGTGCTGCACAAAACGGTTGATTTGAACGAGTTTCAGGGCGCAATTCCGCTCATTTGCTGAAACCTGAGGAGTTTTCGGGCGTGGACGACGAGCCTCGTCGCGTCTATGTTTGTGGCTCAGCAGACCGGGTAGGTACCGAAGCGGTCAAACGGGTCAGACTGTAAATCTGATGGCTTAAGCCTTCGGAGGTTCGAATCCTCCCCTGCCCATTCACACGTCTCCGGCCGGCGGCCAATGACCTCAGCGAGGCCCCTCCGGCTCCCGAGGGCCGCCGCCGCGCATGAACACTTCCGCCGTCATCCTCTTGGCGCTCTCGGCCGTCTTCTCCGGCCGGCTGCAACTTCCGGCGGATCAACCGGCCCCGCCGGCGCTCGAACCCTTCGAACAGGAGATCGCGGGCACGGTCGTGACCATCGACATGGTCCCCATCCCCGCCGGCACGATCGATGTCGCCGATCCGGACGCGCCCGGCCAGAAAAAGACGATCGACATCGGCCCGTTCTACGCGAGCGCGACAGAGATCACGTGGGAGATGTACGACATCTTCGTGTATCACCTCGACCTGCCGCCTGGCGAAGAGGCGCCTGACGAACCGCAAGGCGCCGACGCCGTGACCCGGCCGAGCAAGCCCTACATCCCACCCGACCGGGGCTTCGGCCATGCCGGCTATCCGACGATTTCGGTCACATTCAAGGGCGCCAGCGAGTTCTGCGTCTGGCTCTCGGCCAAGACCGGCCGCCAGTATCGTCTGCCCACGGAGGCCGAATGGGAGTACATGGCTCGTGCCGATGCCGCCGCCGACGCCCCCTACTGCTTCGGCGACGACGCGGCGTTGATGGACGAATACGCGTGGTTCAACGCCAATGCAAATCGCAAGACGCAGCCGGTAGGCAAGAAGAAGCCCAACGCCTGGGGCCTGCATGACGTCCACGGCAACGTCGGCGAATGGTGCGTCGGTCTGGATGGCAAGCCGATCGCGCGCGGCGGCTCGTATCTGAACAGCGCCGAGGAATTGACGCTCGCGCGGCGCGACAAGCAGACGCCGCTGTGGAACATCACCGACCCGCAGATGCCCAAGAGCACGTGGTGGCTCTCGGACTGCACGTTTGTCGGGTTTCGGATCATTTGCGAACCGGACGGCGGCTCGGCCCAGGGTGAGCAGCCCAAGCCGTAGCGCCGCCGCCCACTTCACAACCTGCACGACATCGAGGGACCGGCCGCATGAACGACGCGCTCACGACGACCCCGAAGTTCCGGCTGTCGCTGATGATGTTCCTGCAGTACGCGGTGTGGGGCGCGTGGATTCCCATTGTGCCGCGCTACCTCGGCGCCGCGCCGGCGGATGGCGGGCTCGGGTTCACTGGCGCGGAGATCGGCACGATCCTCGGCATCGCGGGCGCCGCCGGCGCGGTCGTCGGACCGTTCGTCGCGGGCCAGGTGGCGGACCGCTGGTTCTCGGCGGAACGATTCCTGTGCGTGATGTTCATCCTCGGCGGCATCGTGAAGTACATCACGGCATCGGCGACCACGGTTGACCAGTGGCTCTGGCTCTCCATTCTCTATTCCGTGCTCTACATGCCGACGATTGCGATCTCAAACTCACTCGCGTTTGCTCACCTCAAGGATCCGGATCGCCAGTTCCCGCCGATCCGGTTGTGGGGAACGATCGGCTGGATCGTCGTAAGCTGGGCGTTCCCGATGATCTGGCTCCAGACAAATCTGCACTTCCAGTCAATGCCGCCGTTCATCGTCGGCGACGAGTACCAGGACGTGGTGCACCGTCTGGCCGACTCGCTGCGTTTCGCGGGCATTCTCAGTGTTGGCTACGGCGTCTTCTGTCTCTTTCTGCCGCACACGCCGCCGAAGAAGTCCGTCGAGTCGATTGCCGTCGTCGATTCGTTCGCCCTGCTGCGCCACCGCGGCCTGCTCGTGTTGACCATCGTCGCGCTGCCGATCTCGGTCGTGTACACGGTCTATATCATCCAGACGGCTCAGTTCCTGCCGACGCTCGAAGGTATCCGCGATTCGGACATCCTGCCGGTGATGTCGATCGGCCAGTTCAGCGAGATATTCGTGCTCGGCGCCCTGGGACTGATCCTCAAACGGCTGGGATTTCGCGCGGTGCTCACGATCGGTTGCCTGGCGTTCGCGCTGCGCTTTACCATCTTTGCGCTGGGCGCGCCAACGTCGCTGGTGGTCGCGAGCCAGGCGCTGCACGGCGTGTGCTTCGCCTGCTTCTACGCCGCAGCGTTCATTTACGTTGATCGCGTCGCCCCCGCGCACATCCGCCACTCGGCGCAGACGGTCTTTGGCATTATCCTGCTTGGCATCGGCCCCGCGCTGGCTGGACAGGTCATCGGCTTTGAGATGAGATACGCACGTCAGGAGACGACCGTTGCCGACTGCCTGCTGACGGCCAATCTCGTGCCCGTCAATGGCGTCGCCGACGGCGGCACGCAGCCGCTGGGGCTGGCGTACGACGGGGCCGAAGCCGACATGGACGCCTACGCCGACGAGCATCCGCAGGATAAGTCGCGCGCGTGGCGCGGCTTGAGCCCTGCCGCTGCGGTTGTGGCGCTCAACTATCGGCGATTCTGGATGATCAATGCCGCCATCTCGTTCGCGTCGATGCTCGTTCTGGCGATCTTCTTCAGGCTCGACCCGCCGTCTGAGGATGCACTGGCAGCGCCGTAACGCGCTGCGCTACGGCTCCGAGCCGATCCGCCGCACGTAGATGTTGCGGAACATCACGGTGTTGCCGTGCGCCTGCAGTTCGATCGGGCCGGCGGCGTACATGGGCTTGTCGCGCTCCCAGTAGTTCTCCATCACAGTGTCATCCACGACGAGCGCATCGTTGAGATACACCGTCACGCGATCGCCGACCATCAGGATTCGCAGCGTGTTCCACTCGCCGCTCGGGCGGTCGGCGATGAGCAGCGGTTTGCTAGCGTGCTTCTCGTTGTTGTAGAGGCCGCCCGAGCCGATGTCGGGCCGGTCCCAGATCTGCACCTGCGGGCAGCCGCGCAGGTAGATGCCGCTGTCGCCGCCGGGCCTGATGCGCCAGTCAACCAATAACTCAAAGTCGGCGAAGTCTTCGGCGGTGCAGAGGTTGGCGCCCTTGCCGTCGGTCACGATGCGGCCGTCTTCGACGAACCAATGCTCCTCGAGCGTCTCGAACGCAGCATGCAGCGCGCCGGCGTACTGCGAGGAATCCATCTTCGCGACCTCGGGCGGGCTGCCGACGTAGGGCCGCCAGCCCTTGAGCGTGCGGCCGTCGAAGAGCGATTCAAAGCCCTCCGGAGCGCCCGCCCTGCTGCTGGCGCAGCCGCCAATCACGAGAACCGCCAGCCCCAACAGGGCCGCCACCCAGCCACCGCTCCGACTCGTCATGGCAAATCCTCCTGCCCACGCGCCGGCCTGACGGTATCGAAGGTCCGGGCACAGGTCGAGGCCGCGTTCCTGTTGCCTGCGAGCCTCAGGTCGGGTACCTTGATTGCAAGCCGGCGGCGGATCTGACCTGCCGCCGCCAAAGCAAGGAGATTCAGATGACGCCATCCGCACCCAGCCAGAGTCCCGCCACGCAGCCCGCCAGCGGTTCGATGACGCGAAGGGAGTTCGTTCGCGCTTCGGCCGGCGCCGCTTTTTCCGCACCCTTTGCGCTGGGGCCGCTGTCCGTGGCGGCGTCGGCGTTTGCCGCCGGATCAGATCAACTCAAGGTCGGACTGGTGGGTTGCGGCGGCCGCGGCACGGGCGCGGCGATCAACGCGCTCGACGCCGATTCGGGCGTGGTCGTCAGCGCGCTGGCGGACGCCTTCACCGACAAACTCGAATCCAGCCTGACGAATCTGCGCGAACATGTCGGCGATCGCATCACCGTCGATGACGACCACAAGTTCGTCGGCTTCGACGCGTACAAGAGGCTGCTGGCCAGCGACGTGGATGTGGTCATTCTCGCCACGCCGATCGTATTCCGGCCCGAGCATCTGCGCGCCAGCGTAACGGCCGGCAAGCACATCTTCTGCGAAAAGTCGATGTCGGTCGATGGGCCGGGCGTGCGCTCCGTCCTCGAAAGCGCCGAAATGGCCCGGCAGCGCGGCTTGTCGCTCGTGGCGGGCTTCTGCTGGCGCTACGCCGACCCCGAGCAGGCGACGTACCGCGAGATTCACGAAGGCCGTCTCGGCGCCGTGCGCGCCGTGCACACGCGCTACAACACCGCCGGCTGGATCGATCCACCCAAGCGCAAGCCGGAATGGTCGGACGTGGAATACCAGTTGCGCTGCTGGCACTACTTCAAGGAGTTCAGCGGCGATCACATCGTCGAGCAGGCGTGCCACTCGATCGACAAGATCGCCTGGGCTCTCAACGGCGAGATGCCCACGCAGTGCATCGCCACCGGCAGCCGCGTCGTGCGCACCCTGGGCAACGTCTTTGACAACTTCAACGTGATCTACGAGTACGCCAGCGGCGCGCGGGGCTTCCACGTCTGCCGGCAGATTCCCAACACCCCCTACGACAACAACGACTACATCATGGGTGAGAAGGGATACTGCTTCATGAACTCGTGGGGTCGCGCAGCCGGCGATCACCACATCGGCGGCGAGAATCCATGGCACTACCCCGAAGACGGCCGCCGCCGCAACATGTACCAGACCGAGCACGAAGTCCTCTTCGACTCCATCCGCAATAACAAGAAGCACAACGACGGCACGTGGATGGCGCACTCCACGCTCATGTCCGTCATGGCGCGCATGGCCGCCTACACCGGGCAGGTCGTCACGTGGGATCAGGCGCTCAACTCGACCGAGGATCTGGCGCTCAAGGAGTGGGCCTGGACGCAGCGCACACCGCTGCCCGTCGCCGTGCCGGGTGAGACGCCGCTGGTCTGAGAGCAGATGCCATTGCGCCGCGCCGGTCAGCGCAGTTCGACGCGACGCTCGGTGCGCAGGCTCTCGCGCTCGGCTTCGAGCAGCCGGGCCGCCGCCACGGCATCGTCGATGGTGGCGTTGAGTTCGCGCCGACCGGTGGCGATGGCGTCGAGCAGGTGGCGGATCTCCGCGTCGTAACCGGTGATCGCGTCGAGTTCGACGGCCTGGCGCTGCCCGTTGCGGGCAATGAGCAGTTGCGGGTTGCGGCCGAGATCGAAGTCCGCCGTGGCGTGCTCGAAGAGCACGACATAGCGCATGCGGAATTCAAAGCCGTGCGTGTGGTCCCAACCGCCCTCGGCCACGACGTGGCTGGGCCCATCCGCGCCGTAGCGATAGATCGTGGTTACGTGATCGAGCGTGCCCGCTGACACGACGGCCTGCGGATCGCCGAACACCCAACGCACGAAATCGGCGTCGTGGATGTGCAGATCGACCAGGGCGCCCCCGGTGCGCGAGTCGTCGGTGTAGAACGCCGACGCCCAGCCCGGCGGCGAGGCGAGCCGATGAAAAGTGGCGCTGCGCACGCTGCCGAACGCGCCGTCGACGATGCGCTCGCGCAGCCACGCCCACGCCGGCCAGAAGCGGATGCACAGGCCGGGCATGCAAAGCCGTTCCGAACGCAGCGCCGCATCCGCCACGCGCTGCACTTGGGCCGAGGCAATGGCCACCGGCTTTTCGACCAGAACGTGCTTGCCCGCCTCCAGCGCCGCGATCGCCAGGTCGGCGTGCGTGTCGGTGTGCGTGCAGATGCTCACAAGATCGACCGCGGGGTCGGCGAGCAGTTCCGCCGCCGATGCGTATGCACTGACGCTGGCCGCATCGAACGCCACTCCCCCGCCGGTGGCGATATTCCCCGCCGCTTCGATCCGCCCGGCCCGCCGCTCGGCGCTACTGTCGCACACCGCCACGAGACGGTTGGCGTGGCCCGCCTTGTCGGCAGCGCGGTAGCATCGCAGGTGCGTCTGGCCCATGAAGCCCAGTCCGATCACGCCGACGCCGATGGGCCTGTTCGATGACATGAGTGATCATTGGCCGGACGGCGCAGCAAGGCTTGGGTCAGCGGCCCAACTTCTCGACCAGTTCCCTCGCCGCGCTCATGTCGGCGATGCGCTCCTCGCCCGCTTCGCGCTCGATCATGAGATCGCACTTGATTCCGCACGCTCGCATGGCGGCGAAGAACGCCGGCCAGTCCACTTCGCCTGTGCCGGCGCGCACCTCGCGGCCCCACGTGCCCGGCGTCGCCGTTGCCAAGGCGTCTTTGATGTGAATCTGCGCGATGCGCAGCGCCAGTCGGCGCAGCGACTCCACGGGATCGCCCATGCCGTAGAGGATCATGTTTGCCGGATCGAAGTTAACGCCGACCTGCGGCCGGTCGAGATCGTCAAGAGCGGTCAGGAGTGTGCCCGCCGTCTCCTGGCCGGTCTCGAATGCGATGCGCACGCCCGCGTCGTCGAACACATCCGCCAGTTCGCGCAGCCGCTGCAGCATCACCGGCCGCTGCGGATCGCGCTGCTCATGCGGAATGAACCCGGCGTGAAAGGTCACGAGCCGCAGGCCCAGTTCGGCGGCGATGCCCGCGTCCTGCTCTGCGGCGCGGCGGTTGGCGGGCCACGTCGCATCCGGCGCGACGCCGCCCGTGCGTCGGATCGAATCCAGTGTGGAGTAGTCCTCGCCCTCCATCGCCATCATGCCCGAGGCGATGGCGATGCGGGCGGCGCTGAGCGCCTCACGCGTCTCGACGAGCGACCAGCTGCCGAGGCGAATGGGATCGAGCGCCAGTTGCACGCACGACACACCCACAGCGCGCACCTTGCGCACCAGATCCTGCGGCGAAGCAGGTTTGAGAGACCAGGAGCAGAGGCCGATGCGCACGAATCGATTCCATCCCTCACCGTCGAAGTGACGCCCGAGTCCAGCCACTTCAACTGAGTCGCCGGTCATTCAATCCGTAGAACGCTGCTGGTCTCGCCACGGCGCATCCTTGTCTTCTTGGTGGCACAGGTTCCAGCAAATCAGGGTACTTTTCGTCAGTTGCGGCGCCGTCGTCTACGCCACCACGCGCTGCGTGCCCTTGCGGCCAACGCGGACCGTGGAACCGGGCGGCTCGTCGCCTGCGTCACGGCCGGCAGGCTTCACTTCGGCCAGGCCCAGTTGCACCAGCGGGCCGTGCGGGCGGGCCTTCTCGGCTTCAAGCGACGCAAGCGCGGCCCGGTCGCGATAGGTCCCCGCCAGCATCGCGCGGATCGTCGCGAGCATGCCACCGATTCCCGAGAAGGTGTGGTTCACGGCCGTGGGCTCGTAGCCACAGTGCACCATGCAGTTCTGGCACTTGTCGTTGCCCGACGCGCGGCCGTAATGGTCCCACTGCGTCTCCTGCATCAGCTCGGCAAAGGTGTCGGCGTAGCCGTCCTGCAGCAGATAGCACGGCTTCTGCCAGCCGAAGAGGTTGTACGTCGGATTGCCCCACGGCGTGCACTCATAATCCCGCCGTCCCATGAGGAACTCGAGAAACAGCGGGCTCTGGTTGAACCGCCACCGGCGCTTCCCCCCGTCGCGGTTGCTCAGGATCATGTTGAACAGGTGGTGCGTGCGCTGCCGCTTGAGGAAGTTCTTCTGATCCGGGGCCTTCTCGTAGGCGTAGCCGGGCGAGACCATCATGCCCTCGACGCCCAGCTCCATCATCTCGTCAAAGAACGCGCGAACGGAGTTGGGATCGGCGCCCTCGAAGAGCGTCGTGTTCGTCGTGACGCGGAAACCGCGCTGCACCGCCAGGCGGATCGCTTCGGCGGCATCCTGGTACACGCCCTCGCGGCACACGGCAAAGTCGTGGTGCTCTTCCTGTCCATCCATGTGCACCGAGAAAGTCAGGTATTTGCTCGGGGTAAAGAGATCGATCTTTTCCTTGAGCAGGACCGCGTTGGTGCACAGGTAGATGTACTTGCGGCGGCTGACGAGTTCGCGCACAAGCACGTCGATCTCCGGGTGCATGAGCGGCTCGCCGCCGGGAATGGACACCATCGGCGCGCCGCACTCCTCGACCGCCCGGAGACAGTCTTCGACGCTGAGGTGCTGCTTGAGGATGTGAGCCGGGTACTGGATCTTCCCGCAGCCGGCGCAAGCCAAGTTGCACCGGAAGAGCGGCTCAAGCATGAGCACCAGCGGGTAGCGCCGCCGGCCGCGCAGCCGCTGGGCGAGCACGTAGGTCGCCACGGTCCACATCTGGCTGACTGGAACACCCATCCATCTCTCCCGCAGAGGCGAGCGGCTCAGTGGCGTGCGGCCCGGCCGCGCTATCCGGTGATCCTAGGACCGGGATTGTCCCTTGCAAGATCGCCTCACCATCCGATGGGGCTTGTTCGCGTATACTGGAACCCGTGCCCTCCTCCCGCGGTCAGGCATGGCGGCGTACGGTTTTGTCTCATCTCCTGCGCCCAATCACCAGCGAGAAGCCGTGGACCAGCGTAGCGACGAACAACTTGTGCAAGCCTACCGGATGGGCGAGCGCGAGGCCATGGAGGCCCTGGTCCGCCGCTATCAGCCTGAATTGCTGGGTTTTCTGTCGCGGCAGCTGGGCAACCGGGCCGCCGCGGAAGACGTTTTTCAGGAGACTTTTCTCCAGGTTCACCAGTCGGCGGATGACTTTGACGTCAGCCGGCGCTTTCGCCCGTGGCTTTTCACAATTGCCGCGAACAAGGGACGAGACTGGTACCGTAAGAACAGCAGACGATTGGCGATGGTGGACCTTTCCGCCCCGGTGCGGCCGGGCGGCACGTCCGAAAACGCGACGGGCACGGGAGCGAACATCATCGATTTTTTGGCTGATTCGGGCGAGCCCATCGACGCCCACCTCGACGAAACGGAGTTGCGCGAACTCGTCCGAAAGACAATTGATTCGATGCCCGAACATCTTCGGGAGATACTGCTGCTGGCCTACTTCCAGAGGCTCAGTTACAACGACATCGCAGAGTCTCTCGAGATACCGCTGGGTACGGTCAAGTCGCGTCTGCACGCCGCAGTCGCGAAGTTCGCAGACCAGTGGCGACGGGTAAACGGCAAGGCGGAGGCGGATTTCAACCAATGACCGAGCAATCGACCAGCCAGAATCCCGAGGCGTACGACGTGTGTCTGTGCGAAGCCGACTGCGTCCTTCTCGACGCTCTGATGGAATGCAACTTTGATCCCGGTCAGTTTGAAGGGCCGGACCGGGCCCGCGCCGAGCGACTGCTCGAGATCCTCGGACTGGTGCATCAGTATCCAGACGAACCGATCGATGAACACCGCCTGGTCGCAGCGACGATGCTGCGCATCGACCAGTACGAACGCAGCAGGCGCGTGCCGGCGCTGGCGATCGAAGGAGGAGATCACAGCCCCGGGCTGTGGTTTCTCGGCTCGTTCAACTGGCGCACCTCCCTGGCCGCCGCCGCCGCGATCCTGATTCTGGTCAGCGTGACCGTTCCCATGCTCGCCAACATGCGCCGCAGCGCCATCCAGCAGGCGTGCTTCGGCGGGCTGGGCCAGATCGCGTCCGCTCTGTCCAGCTA
Organism: Phycisphaerales bacterium; assembly: GCA_020852515.1. Taxonomy (NCBI): domain Bacteria; kingdom Pseudomonadati; phylum Planctomycetota; class Phycisphaerae; order Phycisphaerales; species Phycisphaerales bacterium. The sequence continues at coordinate 14,822 of JADZAS010000012.1, read as the reverse complement.
CGCCAGCACGTCCGACGGCTCGCTGCCCATCCGGATGGCCAGCGCGCCCAACGGCAACTGGCTCGAGAGCCGGGCGAACTCATCCAACCTGTTCCACCTGGCCAAGGCCGGGTTCATCGACTTCGACGGTCTCGCTTGCCCCGGCAACCCCTTCGCCGAATCCGAAGTGGTGCTGCGTGAACTCGACAACTGGCCCTCAGCCCGGGCGACGAGTTTCAGTTTCCAGAATATGCTCGCCGGCGCCAGGCCGCGCTGGAACACCGCCCCCACGATGGTGATCCTCGCGGATAAGAGCCCGCTTGTCGAGGCGGCGCGAGACGGCCGGCAGATCAGTGTCGATGCCCTGTCGCCCAGCCATCGTCGCGGGCAGAACGCCCTGCTCTCAGACGGCAGCGCCATGTGGCTCGATTCGGCACAGTTCGGCAACGACAACATCTGGGTGCCCGATCCGTGCCGGTCGAAGCGCACGCTCTTCATCGGCACTGAGATGCCCGGCGGCGAATACGACTCGATGCTCATCCACTGAGTGCGGCCGGTTCAAACCGCCGGCGCCGCAGCCGCCACCGACTCCAGAAAGTCGTCCAGTTCGACGTCGATGAGCCGATCGACGGCCTCGATGCCCGCATCGCGGTGCGCCGACCATGCACACAAACGCGCCGGCTCGCATCGGAGGTCCGACTGAATGGCCACTCGCCCATGCCTCGAATAGACGACCGGCAGGCGCTCCACCAGCGCGGCGCTGAGCGCATTGATGCGCGCATGGCCCAGGCTGATGACCGCGCGGCGCTGCATTGTCTCGTCGCTGAGGTACAGCGCATCGGAAATCACCGTCGGCCGGCAGATCGGCTCGTCGCAGTAGGCGTGCTGCCAGCGGTGGATCGCATCGACCAGCCGCATGGCCAGCGGCCGGTCGTACACCTCGGCGTCAAGATGGATGCCCACGACGATCGGCAGCAGTTCGATCTCTGAGTCACGCCAGGGCTCAATCATCGGCACGTCGAGGCTCCCGCGGCTGCTGGCCGCCCTACGATCGAAAAGTCACCCGGCCGCATCGACCGGTGTTTCAACATCGACCGCCTCATGACTTTCTCCCCAAAAACCAGCGATGCCCGGCCCGTGCTGCGCCTCGGACACTCGCCCGACCCCGACGATGCGTTCATGTGGTTTCCGATCACGGGCATCGCGGGCGCTGAGCCGGCGCTCGACACCGGCCGCTTCCGTTTTGAAGCCGTGCAGCAGGACATCGAGACGCTCAACCGGCGCAGCGATGGCGGCGAACTGGAGATCACCGCTATCTCCGTCGCGCAGTACCCGCACGTGGCCGATCGCTACGTCTTCACCTCCTGCGGCTCGTCAATGGGTGACGGCTACGGCCCGCGCCTGGTCGCTCGCGAGCCGACGCCGCTGGACCAGATCCGCTCCGGCAAGGCGACGCTGGCCATCCCCGGCCGCCGCACCAGCGCCTGGCTTGCGACCGGCCTGATGCTCGGCGACACGTCGAAAGTCCGCAGCACCGAAGTCCCCTTCGACCGGATCATCGACGAGGTAGCCGACGGCCGCTTCGATGCCGGGCTGGTCATCCACGAGGGCCAGCTCACCTTTCAGGATCGCGGCCTGGTCCTGCTGGCCGACCTGGGCGCCTGGTGGACCGGCCGGACGGGCCTGCCGTTGCCGCTGGGCGGCAACGTGATCCGCCGCGATCTCGAGGACCGCTTCGGCCCGGGAACGCTCCGGGAGGTGACCGCTCTTCTGTTGAGATCGCTCAACTTCGCTCTCGAGCACCGCGAGGAGGCGATCGACTACGCCCTGACCTACGCCCGCGGCATGGACCGCGCCCTCGCCGATCGCTTCGTAGCCATGTACGTGAACAAGCACACGCTGGATTTCGGCCCAGTGGGCCGGGAGGCGGTATCCCGATTCCTTGCCGAGGCCGCTGCGGTGGGGCTGGTCCCCGCGACGGGCGGCGTCGAGTTCATCGAACCCGCACAATGATGGGCAAAATCCCGGATTCCGCTTCCGTTTGGCCGTTGGATGTGGTATGTTAATGCGGAGAAGCAGCGTCGCTGGGGATTCGGTTCGTGGCTCCGATCCCCAGCGACCGCTCTCCATTTCTGCCGGACCCCTTCGAAAGTCCCTCGATGATGAGCCAAGCCCCCACGCCTCTGGAGACTGAGCACGGCTATGCGCCGCCGTCAGCCCGCCAGTTCAGCGTCTTTCTCGACAACCGCGTCGGCAAGCTCTACGAACTGCTCGAAGTGTTCGAAGAGCATCCGCAGGTGCAGGTGTGCGCGCTGAGCGTCCTCGACGCCTCGGACCACGCCGTCATCCGCATCATCCCCAACAACTCGCGCCTGGCGCGCGGCCTGTTGCGCGAGCGAGGCCTCGCGTTTGCCGAGATGGATCTGCTGCTCGTCGAGGTCGCATCGGCGCACTCGCTCACGCGGATGTGCCTGTACCTGCTCGGCGCTGAACTGAGCATCCACTTCGCGTATCCGCTCATGCTGACTTCGGGCGGCTGCCCGGTCATCGCCCTGGCCGTCGATGACCAAGTGCTCGCGGGTCAGATTCTCCGCGCCAAGAACTTCAAGATGCTCGGCGAAGCGGATCTGCCCGGGCCGTGCAAGGGGCCGTGAGCGGCGCGGTGCCGCGCGCTGCAGTATGGCGCCGCGCTTCCTGGGACTGAACCCGTCGAAGGCGCATCGCTTGGGCAGGTATTGCTTCGGCGCCTGCCCGGTAGAATTCGCACATGCCGGATCTGGCATACCAATCGCTTGCGGTGCTCACCGGCCTGGCCGGGATGGCGCTGCTCTACTGGGCGCTCTTTCGCGATCGCTCGCGCGGCCGGCGCCGCTGCCCGAAGTGCTGGTACGACCTGCGCGGCAGCGAATCGCTGACCTGCCCCGAGTGTGGCTACACCGCCAAGCGCGAGCGGCAGTTTTTCAAGACGAGGCGAAGATGGCGGTGGATCGCTGTATTCGTGGTATTGGCGGTCGCTGCACGCGTGTTGTGGCTGGTTCCCAAGGCGCAGCGCAACGGCTGGCTCGCCGCAGCGCCGACGATGATCGTGATCGGCGTAATGCCGCGCTATGGCCGCGGTGCACTTAACGAATTGTACAATCGGCGGATCTGGAAATGGCAGCGCCGAATCGCGGCGTGGCAGGCTTCAAGGATGCTTGGACAGGACCAGGGCCGGGCAACTCGTATCGAGATGCTGGACTTCATACTTGAACTCGACGAGAACGCAGCGGTCGGTGAAACGCTGCTTGACTGGATGGGCGATGCCGATCCCGCTCTGCGGGGCCACGCCGCCTGGTATTCGATGGGCTGCAATCTCGCACCGGTCTCGGAACAGGAGATCAGGAGTCGCCTTATCGAACTCACGAACGACTCATCGGCAGGCGTGCGGTCAGGGGCCGCAAGAGGACTCTCGCGATTCGCGGCGGGTGATCGCGAGATTCTCGACCTGATGCTGGCGGGACTGCACGATGCTGATGGTGGAGTTCGTGCTGAGTGCGCATGGGGCGTCGGCCGTTTCGGCAAGCCCGTGCCGGCTGCGCTTGTTCGTCTCATGGAACTCATCGTGGGCGGCGATCCCGCAGCAGGAGCAGCCGCTGAGACGCTCGGTTCGATCGGTGATCAGAGCGTACTTCCTGCCCTGTTCAGCGGACTCCAGAGCGGTGACTGGTGGCTCAGGAATCGGAGTGCCGCATCGTTGATCACACTTGCGCCCGAGTCTGAGGCCGCCGCCGCCTCGCTGATCGAACTGACATCGCATTCGGTTCCCGAAGTGCGAGGAACGGCGATCGCCGTGCTCGCCGCAGTACTACCGACGAGCCTGAGTCAGGTGAACTGGCGCGAACTCATCGGCGATGCTGCGACCGCTATGGCGACACTGCAAGTGCTGGAGCTTCGCCCTCCAGTGGGAGCCGTCGTGCCGATATTGGTGACCATTGCGAAGCACTGTCCGGCTGAGCTGACAGTGCAGCACGAGTCGGATAATGCCTACTTTGTCTCTATTCAGATGATGCGACGTTATCCGGAGCATGCTGATGAGTTTGTGCCCGTGCTGGTGCCTCTGCTCGATCGCGACCAGCCATACATCCGTCAGACTTCCATTGAGACACTCACGACATTCGGACGCGCTGCTCAACCCGCGCTGCCCACTCTGAAGAGAATGCTGCGTGACTGTCGCAATCCCCACGAACAAGCACTCCTGAAAGCCGCCATCGGTGCGATCGAAGGCGCCCCGATGGACCCTTGAAGCGCCGACTGCAGGATGCCGACGGACAATCACGTCAGCTTCGCGGACGCGTACCAGCTCCCGCCTTCACACCGCCATATTGTCAATCAACCGCACCGGTCCCACGCGCCCGGCGACCAGCGCGCGGGCCGGGAGCGCCAGGCTCTCGATCGGCATGAGCGTGTGCGCATCGCGCACCACGGCGTAGTCGATCTCGACCTGGTTGGCCAGCAGAATCGAGCGCATCGCGCTCTCTGCCTCGGCGACGCTCGATGCGCCCCGCGCTGCCTTGAGCGCCTTGCTCAGCGCCAGCGCCCGCTTGCGCTGCGGCGGCGCGAGATACACATTGCGGCTGCTCATCGCCAGGCCATCTTCCTCGCGCACCGTCGGCTCCGAGAGAATCTCCACCGTGAGCGCCATGTCGCGCGCCATCGCGCGGATAGTGAGCAGCTGCTGGTAGTCCTTTTCGCCGAACACCGCAGCGCGCGGCTTGACCATTTCAAACAGCCGATGCACGACCCGGCACACGCCGATGAAGAACTGCGGCCGGCTCTTTTCCTCCAGCCCCGGCCGGCGGGCCACCTCGGGAATCACCACGCGCGGATCGATCGGCGCCTCGACCCCCTGCGGGTACACCTCCCCCACCTCGGGCGCGAACACCACATCGGCCCCGCAACTCTCGGCCTTGCTGCAGTCGGCCTCGAAGGTGCGCGGATAGCGGGCGAAGTCTTCGCCGGGGGCGAACTGCGCCGGATTCACGAAGATCGTCACGGCCACGGGCAGTGGAGCCGCATGGGCGTCGGCCTCCTCGCGGGCCCGGCGGATGAGCGAGAGGTGCCCTTCGTGGAGCGCGCCCATCGTGGGCACGCAGACCCCGCCATGAAACTCCTCGAGATCGGCCGCGGTCCAGACAATCTGCATGAGAAATCGTAGCGAGGCAAGCCCGTTTAGCCGCGACCCGAAGGCTCCCGGAGGGGAGCGCGACCGCAGGCAGCGACTTTCAATCCCGGACGCGTCGATCGGCGCCAACCTACAATCCGCCTCATGTCCACGGCCCCTTCCAGCATCCGCAAGATCGCCTTCGTCAGCCTCGGCTGCCCGAAAAACCTGGTCGATTCCGAGAAGATGCTCGGACTGCTGGCGATGGACGGCCTGGAGCCCACCAGCGACCACGACGCCGCCGACGCCATCGTCGTCAACACCTGCGGCTTCCTCGAAGCATCCAAGGATGAGTCGCTCGAGGTCATCCGCGAGGCGGCCCAGCGCAAGAAGGCGGGACAACTGCAGCGGCTCGTCGTCGCCGGCTGTCTCGTGCAGCGGCACCGGGCCAAGATGCTCGAATGGTGTCCGGACATTGATGCGCTCATCGGCGTCTTTGATCGCGACCACATTGTCGAGGCGGTGCGCGGCAACGGGGCGGTGCGTCAAAGTCTACCTGATGAGGCCGAGCGCCCCAACTACTGGATTGCCGGCAACGCGCTCATCGCCGCCCAGCAGCGCGGCATGGCCGTCGCCGGACTGACCGTCAACGGCGCGGACGGCAAGGGCGTGGGCTACTTCGAAAGCGATGCGGCCCGGCTGCGATTGACCCCGCGCCACTATGCCTACCTGCGCGTCTCCGAAGGCTGCAACCAGCGTTGTGCTTTCTGCACCATCCCCAGCATTCGTGGCAAGATGCGCTCCAAACCGATCGAGGCGATTCTCAGCGAAGCGGGCGAACTCTTCGCCGACGGCGCCTTCGAACTCAATCTCATCGGCCAGGACACGACGAGTTTCGGTCATGACATCGGCTACGCACCCGGCCTGCCGGGCATGCTCACGCAACTCGATCGGGCCGCGCGCGACCACGGCAGCGCCTGGCTGCGGCTCATGTACGCCTATCCATCGTGTTTCACCGACGAGATGATCGACACCATCGCCGATCTGCCCAACGTGGTCAAGTACATCGACATGCCCCTGCAGCACATCAGCGATCGCGTTCTCACCGCAATGCGCCGCCACACCAGCCGCGCGCTGATCGAAGAACTGCTTGGCAAGCTGCGCGACCGCGTCCCAGGCATGGCCATCCGCACCACGATGATCACCGGCTATCCCGGCGAAACTGAAGAGGATCACCAGGAACTGCTCGAGTTCATCGAGAGTTTCGGCTTTGAAGCCCTCGGCGCGTTTCAGTATTCTCCCGAGCCCGGCACACCGGCTGAGATGGCCGAGCGCGACGCATCGCTGGCCGTGCCCCCCGAAGTCAAGCAGCGGCGCTACGACGAGATCATGCAGGTGCAGCAGCGCGTCGCATTCGAGCAGGCAGGCTATCTTGCGTCGTTTTACCAGCGGTACGCGGAGCAGAACCCGGCCAGGGCCCGCAACAACGGCGTGCAGTTCGACGTGCTCATCGATCAGCCGACGACGACCACCGGCCTGGCGACGACGGGCGTGAGCGAAGCCGGCCATCTCGCCGTGGGACGCTGTTATTTCCAGGCGCCGCAGATCGACGCCGTTACGTTTGTACAGAGCCGCCAGCCGCTGACGCCGGGTGAACTCGTGCGCTGCATGATCGTCGAACACGACGGCTATGACCTCATCGCGCGACCGACGGCCGAACTCGAGTCGCGCGTGAGCCTGCCGATCATCTGAAATCGCGATTCATTCCGCGGCATCAAGGTCCACGAACCGCGGCAGTGGTGCAAGATCCGGCTCAAGAAACTTCGTCTTCGCCTCCGGCTCGATGCGCCGCTGCGGCGTGTAGAACAGACGCAACACGTGCTTGCTGTGCAGTTGAGGATGCATGTCATAGAACGCGTCCGCATCCTGCGCGGGGTGCGTGCCAGCATAAGCCCGGCGCACCGCTTCGATGAGATGAAGCAGCGCGTGCGTCGTCGTTTCGTTGTAGCCCATGAGCGTGCCGTCGGGGACTTTGTTGGCCGCGTTGTACGCCCTGATGCCGGCGCGCAGGCGAGCCAGCGCTTCGTCGAATCCGAAGCGCGAAAGATAGAGGTACGCCACCTTCACGTGGGCACGATGCGTCCACTGATCGAACGGCAGCATCTGCGATTCGAACTCCGCGATGAGCCGGTCGTCGTTCAACGGCCCGGCTCCGATTCCGGATGTGCATCGGGCGCCTCCGCGGGCTCAGGTTGATCGGGCGCCGCCGGCTTCTCAAGCAGAAACTCGAATGCCGCTTTCATGCGCGGATAGATCGCGCCGCGCCAGCCGTGCCCTCCTGAGAAGGTCTCGAACTTCACGACTGCTCCGGCCGCGGTCAGCGCATCGCGCGCCTGTCCGGCCAGCCGGAAAGGACAGCGGTTGTCCTGTGGCGAGTGCTCGATCGCAATCCGCCTGCCCGCTGCGTTCTCAAGCGGCGGCATGGCGTCAGGATGAAAGACCGACATCGAGATGTAGAACCCGTCGAAAGGCGTCTGTTCCTGGCACGCCATCGCGTACACCACCGGCCCGCTCGACGACCAGCCCATCAGCAACAGGCGATCCTCATCCACCTGCCGCTGGGCGCGGACGTCATCGAGCACAGCCTGAATGAACTCTTCGGTCGTAAACTGCTGCGCCGCATCCGGCGCGAGTTTCGTCGGCCAGACGATGGGCGGATTCTCGCGCCACACCGGAGCGACAAGTTGCACGACCAGGAAGCCCTCGGGGGTTGCGAACTTTGCGATCCGCCGCACGAACGGATTGAAGTCGGCGCTGCCGGTGCTGCCGGGCAGCACGAACAGGACGCCATAGCCGGCCGGCGGCGGCGGCGCTTCGGGCGCGGCGTTGATGAGAAAGTACGTCTTGTTGGCGTCGTCGCCGACGGTGCGCTGTTCGGAGCCGACAGATTCAATGTCGCTCTGCGCGCCGCTACGGGCGGCGCAGATCGCGATCGCCATCACGGCCGCGAAACACAGCATGTGTCGTTTCATGGTCGATCGTAGGCCGCGCCGGGTCCGCGTTGATCACGCTGCAGCGCGCGGCGGCTTGACGATCGCAGCCATGAAGACGCCGGCGATCGCCCACCCCGCCACCTGGTCGATCAACTGGCCCGAAGCGAACTCGATCGGAAAGCGATACCAGATGACTTCGGAGGCGCCGTAGGAGAGCCAGGTGAACAGGCCCAGGCCGGCGACGAGCGCCACGCGCCAGACGTACGGCCCGCGAATGGAAAGCAGCACGAGCGCCGCGACGAGCGCCGCCGCCGTGCTGGTCGCGGTCTCAGCGATCATCTGCGTGGTCATGTCGCCGTCGTAACCCTCTTTCGTCACAACCATGAACGCCGTCGGGCCTGGCTTCATCCGCGCCAGCGCTTCATCCCATTGCTGGTCCTTGTCGGTGATGGATCGATCTATGCCCGGCACGAGGTAGAGGCCCGTTTCGGGAATGCCTTCCGACAGACTGGCGAGAATGGCCTCTTCCTGCGGAAGTTTGTCCATGTGCACCCCGTAATCGCCCAGGCCCAGAAGCATGTGCGAAACGGCGCCCCAGCAGAACACCACGATCCCGCCGACGACTGCTGCGAACAGAACGCGGACCATTGGCACGACTCATTTCTGCCCGGACGGGACGGGTGAAGCCGGCGGCCGAGCAGCGCCGGCGCGGAAACCGCCGATCAACTCGGCACGATCTCCGCGCCGGCAACACATTTCGTGCTCGCGATCCGCGCTCAGAACAGGCGCAGAATGCGATTGCTCACGCGACAGGTCGATGGATCGACCGCCTGAAAGTAGATATAGCGACCAGCCGCGGCCTCAGGCACGTTTCGCGTGATGGACGCCTCGCCCTGCCCGTTGGCCGGTGCGCTGCCCACGATCACCGGCTGGCGGATCGCGACGGTCAGACCAGGACAGTGCGGCACGCTGGCGCTGCCGCTCTCGAATCCATAGACGAAGTAGACGCGCCGGCCCGGTTGCACGCCGCCCGCGCGCCAGGTGTTCGACGCGTTCGCCCAGCCCGGCGTCGGCTGAACGAGAACGAAACCGGTCGTGCGCCCCTGAAACTCGTAGCAGCCCAGGTCCGCCACGTTCGCCCCGCCCACGCCGCGCGCCGGCATGCCCAGGTCGTTGACGAAGCGAGGCGCTCCATCCAGATCAACCTGCACGCCCGGCGTGAACAGCGCATTGTCAGCGGCGTCGATGCACGGCGAGCCGGGCATGAGTCGGAAATCATCATCGGCCGTGCCGCCCCGGTTGTCAGCACCATCGGCGTCCACGAACTTCGGGTTGTCATCAATGCTACCGGGGTAACTTCTCGGGTTGGGCGGATCCTCGTTGGGGATTGTCTCGAAGACTCCCTCGATACAGGAATAGGAGAACGACACGGCGCCGCCGGCGTTGTGCACCTGCTGTTTGAAGCGCGTCTCGCCGATGCCCGTGTTGCCCCACAGGATGGAGTTGTGAAACTCGATGACGCCATTGGTGGAGTTGGACACCGCCCCGCCGTCTTCCGCGTCATTGAAACTGAACGTCGATCCGACGACCAGCGTCGGCGCGGCAACGAAGTTGATGATCGCCCCGCCGACGAGCGCGCGGTTGCCGGTGAATCGGCAGTTTTCGATCCGGGCCGGGCGGCCGATCCAGAGCGCGCCTCCCGTGTCGGCGCGATTGGCGACGAAGTCGCAGCCGATCATGAGAAGTCCCGTGCCTAGGCTGCACAGCGCGCCGCCGTTGGAATAGAGCGGGTAGTTGGGGTCGGCGATGTTGTTGACGAACGTGCAGCCGTCGAAGGTGGACGGCGCGTCGAATTCGACAAAGACTGCTGCGCCGTCCGCCACGGCTGCGCCGCCGCCGTGCACCTGGTTGTTCGCAAAGAGGCAATCCGAGAAAGTCGGCGTCGAACCGGTGGCGATGTACGCTCCGGCGCCGCGCGAGAGCCATACGTAGTTGCCGGTGAATTCGCACTGCTCAAAGAGCGGCGCGCCACCGTTCACGAGGCAGCCGGCCGCCGGTGAAAAATCGGCGATGCAGCCGGTAATCTCGCACTGACGGATGATCGGCGATGCGTTGAGGATGAGGATTCCCGCGCCGGACGCCTGCGTGCAGCGCGCCGCCTTGATGGTGAAGCCGTCGAGCACGGCCGTGGAGTTGGCGCCACTGGCCGTCACGAGGTGGTCGGAGTTCTCGCTCATGTTCACCCAGCCGGGCTGGTCGTCTCCGTTGAGATCGCCGCTGAGGACGGTGATGTGGGCGGCGGGATCGCGCTGCTCGCGCTGCGTCTCGTTGCCGACGAACCCGCCGTAGATGCCGAGGCTGCTGCGCAGGGCGAAGGTCTCCGCGGCGCTGCCGCCCGGCGGTGCGGGCGTGTAAAGCCCTTCGGCGACCCAGACTTCGCTCCCCCAGCCGGCCTGCAGAGCCGTCTGCAGCGAGGTGTAGGCGTTTGTCCAGTCCGCGCCGGTGTTGCCGCCGGCGGCATCGCGATCAACGTAGACGACCTGCGCGCGGCCCGAAGCCGCGCAGCAACTCAGACCAATCGCTGCGAGCAGCGCGCTCACGAACCGATTTTTTCGTTCCACTGTCCGAACTCCCCAGTCCCGCGAATCGGCTTGGAAGGCTGGCCGAGACTGCTCGGCGCGACATCAACCTCCGCCGCGCGGCGGCTTGAAAAGGATACGCACATCCGGTTTGAGAAGCCAAGGATTCATGGCCCCCGAGCGGCTTTTCCGGGCTCTGGCAACCACCAGGTTGTTCAATCCCGGATGGTGCGCTGGAGAACACCGCTCGCATCGTGCATCTGCACCGCTTGGAGCCACACGCGCGGGTTGCCGTTGACGACCGGAACGCGGACGACAAAGGTCGCTTCACCCTGGGCATTGGTGCGCTGTGGAGGGGGGCCGAGCTTTGGATTGCGCACGCCGCAGGTGATTCCGAGTTGAGGAATCTCCGTCTCTCCCAGGCCGGTGAGACTGTAGATGAGGTACGTGGGCGTGTTCGGCCGCGAGTTTGTGATGGTCACGGTCGCATCCTGGCCCTTGTGGAGGTCGCTTGCATCCAGTGCAATTCCCCGCGCCACCGTGATGGTCACCTCATTCGGCTCATACGTCACTTCCGGCCGCTGACCGTTGGGCCGGGAGAATCGCACGGAACTGAATTGCCCCTGAATCTCGTTGGCGGTCAGGACGCTCATCTGATTGCCGATTTCGAAATCGACGTCGCGTGAGATCTGGCAGAGAAGTTCGCCATCGAGAATGGCGCGCCCGACCACGTCGAGCCGGCCGTACTCGCCCTGATAGCGACCGCGGAACTGGGATGTCATCCCGGCGGCGCGGGCCTGCGTGTAATCTCCGACGATCTTGAGCACGTCGAACAGGTCGCCGGGGTCGACGCGGCCGTCGTGATTCGAGACATCCGCGAACAGCGTCCCGTCGCCGATGAGCGTGCCGCCGGCCATGACGTCGATATGGGTATCGGGCAGGTTCGGCGCGCCCGCGACGTTCAGTATTCTGGCGACCAGACCCGGGCCGGCGACGCCAACGCCGCAACCGGCGACGGTGATCTCACCTTCGACGGTGCCGGAGTCGTACAAAATGAGTTCGTTGATGCAGGCCGATGCGCCGTTGATCACCGAGAGAAGTCCCGGGCCGTTCACGCCGAGTTCCGCCGAGCCGGTCGCCGTCAGCGTCGATCCGGGATCGGTGACGACGATACTTCCCTCCGGCACCGCGCCAAGCAGCAGTCGCCGGGCCTGCACCGCCCCGCCGTTGGCGATCGTCATTCCTTCGCCGGAAGACACGCTGCTGTTGATGCGCAGGCCCGTTGTCGAGTTGTCGCTTAGCCTCGAACCAGGATCGGTCACAACGACTGAGGCTGCATCGACACTCGTGCCGCCGAGAGTCACCTCGACCGTTCCTCCACTCTGGATGAGGAGTTGGTTCCCGCCGCCGAGGGGGCCGAGATGCAGAGTACGGCACTCAATGACGCTTCCTGGATCGGCGACTCCCATCAGGCTGCTGGTTCCGCGCACCGTGATTCTGTCGTCCAGCGCAATCGATCCGCCGCTGCTGACGAGAAGCGAGCCCATGCTCGTTGTGCCCCCCACCGTCAGCGTGTCGCCGCTCAGGAGGGTTCCGACGCCGCTAACGTGGGCCGTGCCGAACCCGACGCCGACATCGCCGACGAACAGGTTGCCATCCATCGAAGCGCCCGCACTGAGTGTGAGATGCCCCTCTCCGTCGTAGCCGGTTCGGATGTCTCCGATGTACGTCGTGCCCGCGCCGCTGATGAGGGTCTCTCCGTAGCTGCCTCCATTCTGCCCGATCACCATGGGGAATTCGAGCGAAGTGATGGAGGCGCCATCTAGGATTTCAAGGCGCCCCTGACCGTACAGACCCGCGTACACTCGGCCACGAAGCATGCTGCCCGGGCCGCTGATCACCGCGTGGCCGGCGGAGTCGACCTGGTTGCCGACGACGAGTTCATACTCGCATAGCGCGCCGTCGGTTATGCGCAGCGTCCCGTTGCCGTATTCGCCGACGAAGACTCGATCATTGGACGGACCTCCGCCATACCCCGTCAACGATGTGCCGGAACCGCGGTATTCAAGTTCGCCCATGCTGCCCTGCTGCCAGCCGACTTTGATATCCCCCACCGCTTCCCACAGGCCCCCGGTGATGAGCAGCGCCGCGTCATCGCCTGACTGTTCCCCGACTACGAGCCGATGATCCGTTCCGCCCGACTCGACGCGATTGCGGAAGATGAATCCATTGAGATCGAGTGTGACTTGGCCGTGCCGGACCAGGACGTACTCGTTGTGCGCATCGGCATCGAGTGCGACGGCATAGACGGCAGAGAGATCAAAGATGGAGCGGTCGAACATTCCGGGGATGGTCCCGGTGTCCCAGTTGGCGGGTTCACCAAACACACCGCCAAGCGGGTTGATCCATGTGCAGTCGTCGGCTCGCAGCGAAGCGCTGGATGTCACCGCACTCATGACCGTGAGCAGTGCCAGCCGCGAAGGCCCCGCAGCGGAGCGCTTTGTTCGGTGGTTCATTGTAACGCCCTCTCTGTGATGCCCCGCGATGCTCTGGCGGCACCGTCGGGCGCCTCTGCGCGCTGAACCGGTGAACGACTCCCGGGCTGGGCCGCTCCATTCCGCCGGTAAGCCTAACGCAATTCCCACGCTGCTCGGCTCAGCCGGTCTGGCAGTCGGGCGCCGGCCCTGGCGACGGCTCGGACGGGCCGTTAATCGTGCCGGCCCTGGGCGTGGCGGATGGCGCGATAGATCATCAGCGCGATGCCGCTGAGCAGCAGGCCGCCGATGAGGCCGGCGATCCCGCCGAAGATGGCGCCGGAGACGCGGTCGCGCGGCGAAACCAGCGCCCCGACGCCCACGCCGAGGATGACCGCCACCACGATGGCCAGGAACTGGATGAGGTTGTCCCTGCCGCGCACGTTGACGCCGATGATGGTGTCGCTGACGACGTTGTAGGTCTCCATTCCCGACATGGGCTGCGGCGCGCTCTGCTCGGTGGGCAGCACCGGCGGCGCGTCAGGCGGAAGCACCGCGCCGGAATGGGCGCCAGGCGGACTGGCCTGCGCCGGTGCAGGCTCTCCCGAATCGTCGATCGCTTTGCTCATGCGCTGTCTCCTTCGTTGCTTTCACCACTGTCCCCGGCCCGCCGCTCGCTGGGCGGGCAGCCGCAGGAAGCCCGGTAGGACTCGGGGAGTTCCCACGCCGCGTCGTGCTCGACGCAGGAGTGAATCCTGCGACGACTGGGCATCATACCTCGGAATGGGGAGCGAGGGGCGGGCTCTTCAGAAGCGCCCGGATGGGCGCGCGATGGGCGGGTGGGCGCGCAAAAACAACCCCGCAGCCTTTAGGGCTGCGGGGCTGAAGCGTCGGCAATGACCTACTTTCCCGCTGAGCAGTATCATCGGCGGCCTGGGCTTAACTGCTGTGTTCGGGATGGGAACAGGTGTTGCCCCAGACCTTTGGTCACCGACAAAGCACCGGTCGGGCGTTTCCGCCCGACCGGACGTGTGACAAGGCATGAGTTGAGAACGCGTTGATCGCGAATTGAAATCCAAAGTTGCCTGAGCACTTGGGTGGGCTGGATGTCGAATGAGTCGATCGGCCCTGCACGGGGCAGGGGACGATACGGACCGTGGTCGACATGACCAGGCCTTCGACCGTTAGTACCGCTCAGCTGAAGGTATTTCGACCCTTACACTTGCGGCCTATCAACCCGGTGGTCTTCCGGGGGTCTCTCGCTTACGCCAGCAATATTCATCTCGAGGGGGGCTTCCTGCTTAGATGCTTTCAGCGGTTATCCCTGCGCCACTTAGCTACTCTGCGATGGCACGAGCGTGCCAACAGACGCACCAGGGGTGGCTCCTTCCAGGTCCTCTCGTACTGAAGAAGACTCCTCTCAATATTGCAACGCCCACGGCAGATAGGGACCGACCTGGCTCACGCCGGTCTGAACCCAGCTCGCGTACCACTTTAATTGGCGAACAGCCAAACCCTTGGGACCGCCTTCAGCCCCAGGATGTGATGAGCCGACATCGAGGTGCCAAACCGCATCGCCGCTATGGACGCTCGGATGCGATCAGCCTGTTATCCCCAGCGTACCTTTTATCCGTTGAGCTATGGCCCTTCCACACGG